>NZ_JAOBTQ010000002.1 GCF_033366695.1 Streptomyces sp. SCL15-4 | reverse complement strand
AGGACGACCGAGGGGCCCCCGCCGGCAGTCTGCCGCGGGGGCCCCTCGGGGAGCTGCTACGCGCCAAATCCGATGGCCGCAACGGCGGTGTAGGCGCCCCACTCGGAGCCGAGGGTGTCCTCGGCAATGTCCTCCCACTCGTCGTTCATCGCGTCGACGTCCCCGGCGGCCCACAGGTCGACGAGCCGGTCCCACTGGGACGGGCGGATGTTGACCTTGCGGACTTCCAGGGCCCGTTGCCGGGAGGGGGTGACCCCTGCCTGCGTGATGGGGTGGACTTCCACGCGCGTTCCGCGCCCGTTGTTGTTGAGCCGGTTTTTCAGGTTCTTCGCCACGTTGCGGCGCCGCAGGTCGGCGTATGCGGCATCGAGTCGGCCGCGGTTTGCCTTGTTCGGGTCACGGTCCCCGGACAGCCACGCGATAAGCGTGCGCGGGGTGACGCTGATACCGGCCCGCTCCATTGCCTGATATCCGGCGGGGGAGTTCGTGAGGTACTTGAGACGCGCCTCCAATCCGCGCTCACTCATGGCGGACGACTTGATACCCCCGGCAAGTTCCGTGAGCCGGTCGGAAATTGCTTCCCCGCCCTGCTTTCCGTGCGCTCCGAATTCGCCTGTGA
Source organism: Streptomyces sp. SCL15-4 (assembly GCF_033366695.1). Classification (NCBI taxonomy): domain Bacteria; kingdom Bacillati; phylum Actinomycetota; class Actinomycetes; order Kitasatosporales; family Streptomycetaceae; genus Streptomyces; species Streptomyces sp. SCL15-4. The sequence continues at coordinate 14,195 of NZ_JAOBTQ010000002.1, read as the reverse complement.
TTTTGCCTACCATGTCGTCACTCCCCCATCTTTGCGACCGGGGCGCCGACGACATAGGCACCCTTCGTCTTCATCTCGGTCAGTCCCCGACCCTCAGCGAATACCGCGCGCCAGTCTCCGGCCACGTGCAATTCGTCGGTTCCGGTGATCCGGTGAACGGTCAGACCGGCGGTGTGTGCCTTGAATGCGCGGCGCCACAGATTCCCGTGTGCCTGCGCGCGGATGATCTGTGACCAGTCCGTGCGCTCGATCAGGTGATTGAACTTGGAGGCTTTCGCGGACGTCGAAATGAACTTGGAATACATGGCCTTGACGTACGCGAGGGTGACGTCATCCCCCGACTCGATGGCCGCCGCGCGCGCGTCCCGGAGGATGATCCGGAAGGCGCGGAGGATGGACTCCGAGGACCCGCTCGTCCACGACTCGTGGATGACCGGTGCATCGCACAGGCGCCCGTACTTCTCCGAGGACGCGTCCAACAGGAGTTGCAGGGTCGGCCGGGTGACCCACAGGTCCCCGGACAGCTCCCGGGACCCGATGGGGTTGGGGAGGTCGGTCCGGGTCCACTCCGGCGGGGTGATCCGGTAGAGACCGGAGCGGCGCCGGTCGAACTCCCCGCCCGTGGCGTGCTGCAACGCACCGATCGGGAGGTGAGTGTTCAGCGCGGAGAGGTAGGCGGCGTTCACGTCCAGGAGCTGCACCTCAGTGCCGTCCGGGGTCGTGGGGTTCGTCCACTTCGGACGGGCCTCCCACACGTCGTTGGCGCCGTTCTTGGACGGCTTGCGCAGGATCTCCGGCTCCGGCGGGTGCGCGGTGAAGTCGTACCGGGCAGACACCCGCGTCGACTCCAACAGCTCCATCCCGTCGGGGATCGCGGTCTTGATCAGAGCGGCGGTTGCCTTGTCGACGTCCCCGCCGGCCTTTTCCAGGGCGGCGGCCACACGGTCCGCGATGCTCGCGCACACGGTCGGCTCCGGCCGCACCTTCGGGGAGGCCTGACGGCTCGGGGCGGGGGCCGCGGCGGGCTCCGGCTCCGGCTCGGGGAGGACCGGCTCGTCCACGACCACGGGGCCCGCAGGGACCGCCAGGGGGGCCGCCTCGGGGGTCACCGGGTCGGGGACCGCGGCCAGGGCCGGGCGGTCGCTCACGGAGGCTCCGAGGGTGCCCGCGGGCCACTCGTCCGGCGCGTCGCACCCGGGGTGCAGTCCGTCCCCGTTGAAATCGGCGTCCATGGCGTTGCCGCACCCGCGGCACACGAGGGGGCCGCCCTCGGGGCCCTGCGGGGTCTGGGGGCCGTCCTCGGTGGCGTCGCCCTGGCCGCCGTCGGTCTCGACGGGGACGGGCATGGACCACACCTTCTTCGTGGCGCGGGCAACGGAGATCCACTGGGAGGCGGTGTGCCGGTGGGTGATCCGGCCGCCGCGGTTCTCGTCTTCCCCGGTGATGTATCCGGCCGTTTCCAGGGCCTCTCCCATGGCGCGGGCCGTGATCTCGATGGGGGCGCCGGAGTCGGCCGACTTCTGGATGACGTACGGGGCGGCGGCGGACGGGAGGAGGTAGAGGCGGGTCCCGTCCGTCCAGCCGATACCGGCGCCCTGCGCGTACTCCCCGCGCCACCCGAGGGCCTGCCCCTGCGCGGGCATCCCGCCGTGCACGTCCAGGACGTGAACGTCCCCGACCGCCAGTCCGTCAAGGATGGCGTCCCGGATGCGGTCGGCCATGGACTGGCCGGAGTTGGCGTCCACCTGCGCGCGCAGGGACTCGCACAGACCGGCCCACCCCCGCTCCCACAGCTCCCGGGCCCGGTCCTGCGTGACCCACCCGCGGGAGAGCGCGAACTCCAGACCGCAGAAGAGGCCGGCCGCCTTGTCCGCCGACGACTCGACGTAGCGGCCGGGCGCCTCGGTGGCGGCGGTCAGGTCCGCGGCGAACCGGTGCTCGAGCTCGGAGACGTAGGCGTGCGCCGGCATCTTGGCCGCCCACCAGATGACGAACGCGGACATGAGCGCGGAGCGGTCCGAGGGGCCGCCGTTCTCGTCGGCCGCCGCGAACGCGGCCGGGTCGAACTCCCCGCGGGAGAGCTGCAACAGGTGGGTTCGGTTCTGCGCCGACTCGACCGCGGTCACGTCCTCGGCAGACAGACCGCCGAACGCGCGGGGCCGGAGCCGGTCACGGGCCACGATCTTGCCGTCCTTGATGCCCATACGGCCCTTGGACGAGCCGTTGAACAGGGACCGGGCGAACAGGTCGAAATAGTCGGCGCGCTCGCGTGCGGAGCCGGTGGGGGCCATGTCGTCCCACCCGACGAACATGTCCCCGAACGTGTGGTGGACGTACTCCACATAGGCCGGAGTGGCGAACGCCTTCCCCGCGTTGAAGGGGAGCGTGTTCCAGCGGACCGAGGGGGCCCAGCACTGCGTCAGGAACGCCATGTGGCCGGACTTCCCGGAGCGGTTCACCGCGCAGTACGTGCAGCTCCCCGAGGGGCGCCCCATGGCGGCCCGGAACACGGCGCCGATTTCGACCGCGGCGAACTTGTCCGGGGTCATCCCGAACAACTGCCACAGCGCATCGAACGCGCGGCGGCCGGCCGCGTCGTCCTCGGGCGGGGGCGCCATGGTGAACACCCCGAGGCCGTTGCCGTAGACCGGGACGTCCAGGGCGCCATCCTTGGTCCACGCGCCGCCGCCGTGGACGTACAGCCACCGGCCGTCGCGGCAGTGCCACCCGAGGCGGGAGTACGCGGGGATGGTCGGGTACCGGGCGGACCCGAGGCGGATCGACGTCACGATGTCCCCGCGCGCGGTCTGGCCGGTGGCCGCGAGAACCTGCGGGATCTCCGCGAGTTCCTGCCGGTCCAACCACGCCAACTTGTCGAAGTCGTCGGCCGGGACCGTGTCGACGACGACCGGGCCCGCGTCCTCCCGGGAGACCCGCAGGTCGTAGTACGTGACCACGGGGCGGGACCGGTCGGTCGTCTCGGTGGCCGCGATCGGGTACGGCTCCCCGGTGTCGTCGGCGTACGCGGCGGTGATCTCCGCGCGGGCGGACAGGATCTCTTTGCGGGACACCTTCGTGACCCGGTCCCCGGCGGCGTTCTCGCCGTAGGAGCGGCTCACGCGGTAGTGCCCGTTCTCGTCTGCCTCGTACCGGTCCGCGATCCGTTCCGTGATGATCTCTTCCCGGGCCCCGTCGGAGCCGGTGACCACACGGAGGGGCCGCTCGGTCCGAGGGCGGGGGGCCCGCGGCCCGGCGGTCGGGGTCGTCTCGGTCATTCGGCCGCCCCCGCCTTCCGGGAGAGCAGGCGATCGGCGTACGCGCGGGCCCGGGTGAGGGTCGGCCATCCGGAGGTGATGAGTTCACCCGCGGCGCAGTGCACGCCCCACCCGCCGCGACCGCGCACGGTCCGGCAGATCAGGTAAGCGGTCGTCCCGTCGGTGACCGTGGTCACCCGGCCGGTACCCCCGACGGGGGTCACACGGGGATCTGTGGTCAGTTCGGGTGCTGACTGGGTACTCTTGTCCTGCACTTCATTCCTCGCAAAGGGATTGATGCCAAGCCTCGGGAGTCGGATCTCGGGGCTTTCGGCATTCCTGGGGGTAGAGGCCTGCGGTCGTGACCCCCGCCGGTCAGGCGGGGTCGGATGGTCACGGAGCGCGGGCCGGAGTGAGTCGGTGCCACCTCCTTTGAGGGGACAGCGCACGAGGGGCCGCGGCGGGGAGCGGTATCCCGGCCGGCCGACCCACGAGGACGAGCAGAAGGGCCGCCAGGGCGGCCCGAATCTGCGGCGGGAGCGCGGCGAACGCGCGCACGAACGCGCGGCCGACGTCCCGCCGAGCCTGGGGAGTCATGCCCTTGACCATGGCGACGATCCGGCGGTCAACATCCCGCGGGGGGACACCGCGGTATCCGCCCCACTTCCACAGGATCAGGAACTCCTCCTCCGTCATGTTCAGGAACAGGTCCAACACGGCGTCAGTGCGGTCTCCCACGGTGCTCACCTCCTTCGGGGACGTCGTCATGGTCATGGGTCAGGCTCCGAGGGGGAGCGGAATCGTGAGGGAGTCGGGACCGACCTGCGCGCCGCTCGCCTTGATCGCGCGGTACATCTGCGCCAGAGCGACTCCGGCGGCCACGGCCAGGGCGGCGGCGGCCACCAGGAGCAGGGCCTCGGATACCGGGATGTAGCGGCTCCGGCCCTGGCCGTGCTGCGCGACGACGACGCCGTACCGGCGCACGGTGTAGTTGATGGCTTCGTAGTCGCCGGTGGTACGGGCCACGTCGGAGACGCGCACGGTGCCCTGCGGGGTCACCCGCCAGTTCGCGGGGACGGCAGGGGCCGCGTCGGTGCCGGTCGGCTTGGTCGCTGTAGCGGTCACGTCGCAACTCCTTTCATGATTCGTCCCCGAATCCTACGCCCCGTCAGTACCCGTACGCCACTACCGAACAGGGGAAAGATCCCGCGCGTCGGGGCGAACCGGGTACGGAAGGCGGCCCGGTTTTCTCCCTGTTGGGAGGGCACCGGGCCGCCGGACGTCCGCGCGGTCACCGTACGGGGAGGGCCCCCGATACCGGAACGTATCGGCGTGCGGTCACGCCGCGACCGCCAGACCGGATACCTCGAGGAACGCGGAGCCGATCCACTCGGTGTAGGCCGGCGGTATCGCCTCGGTCAGTTCCTCGCGCACGTCCGTCCAGTCGATGCCCATGGCGGCTTGCATCTCCGGCACGGTGGCCTTCCCCCCGCCCTTGCCGTACGCGGCGACGTAGGGCCCCTCGTGCCAGACCCCGTGCCGGTACCCGCGCACCCGGCCCCGGTGGGGGACGTGCGGCGGAGCGAGGAACGTCCACCCCGACACTTCGAAGTTGCGGTGCCTCAGCACCCCGAGCCCGAACATCTCGCCGCACAGCCGCAGATCCTTACGGACCGGGGCGGCCCCGTCCGGCTGCTCGATGACGTACGGGAGGCCGGTGGCGTCCAGCAACTCCCGCAGGGCGGGGATGAGCTGCACGTGTTCGCGGCCCCACCCTCGGGAGGCGTTCGTGCCGACCGTGAGCGCGCATCCGGCCTGGCACGGCGGGGAGGAGTGGACGAACGCGAACCGCCGGATCTCCCCCGAGGCGATCAGGGCGGCCAGGTACTCCAGCGCGTCGGCGCGCACGAACCGGTGCGGGTAGCGGGGGCGGTCCACCAGGTCCACCCCGGTCACCGCGAACCCTGCGCGCGCGTACCCGACTCCGGCCCCTCCCGCGCAGCAGAACAGGTCCAGCACTTCGGGCCGGCCCCCCACGGCGGTCACCGGCCGGACGGGGCGGCGGCGGGACGGGTGCGGCTCGCGGTCTCCCACGTCTCGTCACCGGGGGCGGACCCGCTCGTGCGGGTCGTCTTGGTCACGGTGGCGGTGGCGAACGCCAGATCGGGGCCGACCGCGGAGGCGTCCACCTCCCACGCGGACCGCTTCTCGCTCGTCTTCTCGTCCGTCCACGTCCGCTGTCGCAGGTCCCCCACGACGACGACGCGCATTCCCTTGGCCAGGGTGGCGGCCACGTTCTCCGCCAGGGACCGCCATGCCGAGACCCGGTGGAAGTCGGTGCCGGCGTCCTTCCACTCCCCGGACTGTGCGTCGTACTGGCGGCGGTTGACCGCTACGGAGAACTTCGCCACGGCGGCCCCCGAGGGGGTGAAGCGGAGTTCCGGGTCATCGGTCAGGTTGCCCACGAGGGTGATCGGGGTTCCGTTGCTGCTGCTCATGTCGTCTTCCGTTCTGTGGGCCCGGCCCGTGCGACGAGCCGCCGTTTCCGGCGACTCCCCGCCGACTATGCCGGGGGATCTGCTGAATTCAAGGGGGGTGAGGGGTTGGCCGGACGGCCACGAACGGGCCCGGGTGGGGGGCCGGACCCGAACGCGATCAGCCGGTCAGGTCGAACAGGTCCAGTTGGCCGGCCACGGGGGAAATCCCGCGCGCCTTCAGGCGCCGGTACTCCGTGGCCACCCACGACCGGGAGTAGCCGGTCAGGGTCACGGCCGTGGACTGGGGTTGGCCGGTGGTGTAGCAGTCGCGCACGATCTCCAGCGCCCGGTCCCGGGTCATCTGCTGCTGTTCGGACACGGCCCCTCCCTCGGGGTCAGTTGACGGGGGCGGCCACGCGTCCCCACGCGGCCCGGAGACGAGCGGCGGAAGCGCTGTAGCCCAGCTCCCGGAACCGGTCTTCCATCTGGCGGTAGGAGCGGGGCGGGTCGGTCTCGCGGATGAGCAGGACGACCACGGCGTCCAGTTCAGCGTCCGTGAGTCGTCCGCCGGTCTCCGGCATGACGAGCGGGCGGGCCGCGTGCGGGTCCGTGTCGGTGGGGTTGTCGTCCGTGTCGGCGTACGTGTCGTCAGTCGTCCACGGGTCCGGCTCCGTGTCGGCCGGAGCGTGAACCGGCACGGGGAGCGCGCCGGTTTCCTCCGGTGCCGTGTCGGCCGCGAGCGTGAGCGTGTCGGTTTCCGTCCGGGCCGTGTCGGTCGCGTCGTCCGTGTCGGTTGCCGTGTCGGCGCCGACCCGAACCGGCACGGGCGCCGTGTCGTTGGCGACCGGGGCAGTGTCGGCAACGGCGCGCGGCGGCACGGGCGCCGTGTCGGTCTTGGGTCCGCGTCCGCCCTGTGCCGTCATGGCGGCCAGGTGGACGGCCAGGGCGGCGGCCAGGGGCGGCACGGCCGACACGGCGATGACCAGGGGCGGACCCACGACGATGTGGTCGGTCGACACGAGATGGCCGATGGCGTTGAGGACCATCGAGCCGCCGACCGTCACGAGGGTGAGCCAGCATCCGAGCTTGCGTGCCGCTTCGGGCAGTCCGGCGGTGAGCCAGACCAGACCCGACACGAGGGCGAGGACGTCCACCGACACGGGGAGGGACCACTTCATCTCGCGGCCCCATCCGACCGCGCCGCCGAGGGTGGCGAGTGTGTCGGCCGACGCAGCCATTGCGACGGTTGCGACGATCGCCGCGCCGGTCACCAGGACGGCACGGGTGCTGATCTTCTTCATGTCGGTGCTCACTTCCGCTTGCTCTGTACGACGACGCTCTGAACGACTTTGACCGTGAGTGTGTCGGCTCCGGGCCGCTTGCGGCACGCGAGTGCCAGGGCGAGTGCCAGGGCGACCGCGCCGCTGAGGTAGGGGGCCGCCGCCGACACGGCCGACACGGCGGCGGTCAGGGCGAGCGACACACCCCACACGACGAACCCGATCACGCCCGCCATGGCCGACACGGCGGCGGTCACGGCCGACGCGCGCCAGACCCACCGGGGGACGACCGGGTCCGTGTCGGCCGCGGCCAGGGCGGCGGACTGGGGGAGCAGGGCGCCGGACTGCACGAGGGCGGCGGCGGTCTGCTGCTGCTGCCACGCGGCCAGGAGTTCGGCCGTGGTCGGCATGGCGGGCGCCTCGGGGGCGGCGGGGGCCGCCGGCGGGGTGGCCAGGGCGGCGGGGGAGTCGGGGATCAGGAAGTGCGTCACGTCGTCCGGCGTGACCTCCCGGCCCGGTGTGCGATGCTCGTTGCTGCTGCTCACGGGGTGCTCCTTCGTGGGTGTCAGGGCCCGCTGTCAGGGCCCGGTGTCAGGCGGTGTCAGAGCGGGTGTCTGCCGCTCTGACACCGCGTCTACCTGGGGATTAGGTGTCAGGTGTCAGGCCGTCAGGCTGACGTCAGGGCCGGGACGATCCGGTATTTGTGGCCTCCCGTGGGGACGAGCCGCCCCTCCCGGCCGAGGCGTCCGAGCTGTCCGGAGACCCACGCCCGGGACCGGCCGTGCCGGTCACAGTGCTCCATGAAGTCCTTCGTCTGGACGACCATGCGGCCCGCCTGCTCGAACTCCCGGAGGATGTCCTCGATGGCCTCCCGCGGGTCGTGCGGCTCGTCCCCGGCCGGGGCGCCGAACATCGGTGCGTCGCTCGCCTCGGGGAGTTCGGCCTCGGGGTCGATTCCCTCGTCCTCGGGGTCAACCAGCGGTTCGGTGTCGGTCGTCACGTCGTTGTCTTCCGTCCTGGCGGCACGCTGCGGGCCGCCCTCGGTGGCGGTGCCCGCGGCCGGGCTCTGGCGGTCGGTGTAGAGCTGTCCGGCGACCGAGGCCGCCGCCGTGGCGGTCACGTCGTCCACCGGCATCCGCACCGCGGCGAACTCCCGAACCGCCCACTCCAGCGCTACGGGGTCGTTGCGGAACGTCCGGGAGGGGGTGGACCACAGTTCCTCGTCCACGCCCGCGCTGACCAGGTAGCAGTAGCCGGGCCGCTTGTTCCCCCAGGCGCCCGGGTTGGCGCCCGCCTCCAACACATCGGAGGGGAGGGCGAAACCGGCGTCCCGCTCGTCCACCCCGAGGCAGAGCGCGGACGGCAGGGACGCGCGGGTGTCGGTGCTGATCTGGTAGCCGGACGCGCGCTGCATCGAGACGACCAGGGAGGCGCCGGCGCTCCTCGCTTCCTGCGCGATGCCGGTGAACGCGTCGTCGTCCACGGCCCGCAGCGTGTTGGCCGCCTCCTCGAACCAGCCGACCAGGTAGGCCATGCCGGGGCACCCGCACGCCGCGCCGTCCTCGCGGCAGGTGTGCGCGGGGTCGTCCTGGCGGACCGCGGCGGCAGGCTCCCACGACCGGTAGCCGTGCTGGCCCAGCCAGAGCTGACGGGCCGGAATCACGGCCTTGAACGCTTCGATCATCACGGCGGCGCCGTCCTGCGTCGTGACGACCCAGTCGCACGCGCCGAACGCCTCCCCGAGGTCCTGGCCGCGCTTCGGGTCGGACAGCCACACCACGACGTCCCGGCGGGTCAGGATCTCCACCATGACGTCCATGGCCGCCTCGGTCTTGCCGGAGCCGGTCACGCCCATGACGAGCAGATGGATCGCCTGGGGGAGCGTGAGGCGCAGCTCCCGGCCGTCGTCGTACACCCCGATGACGAGCGGCTCCGCGACCGAGCCGCCCGGAGCCGACGGCCCGGGGTACCAGATGATCTCTTTCAGCATGTCGTTCGGGACGATGACCAACTCGCCCTTGCGCGCCGACTCGGGGTCGGGCCGGTAGCGCACGGCCGTGGTCGGCACGTCCAGCGCGGACGCGATACGCGGCAGGCTCCGCGACACGTCGTCGTTGGTGGCCTCCCCCGCCGGGAGCGCGTAGGGCGCGGTGACCTTGTTCGGTTCGACCTTGACCGCGCCCAGCTTCGTACGGGCCAGACCCACCTTCTCCAGCAGGCCCTTGTCCGAGGACTCGCCCGTGGTGACCGCGTCGGGGTTGCGGCGCATGACCATGCGCACGTTCCACGACAGGGCCGTCACGGCTCCGCCCATCAGGTACAGGTCCGGGAGCGGGCCCGCGAGCGGCCCGGACAGGGCCGCCCCGGTGAACCAGAGCGACCCGGCCGCAACCGTGATCGCGGAGTGCAGCCGACGCTGCGCGCTCGTCCCGCGGCCCGCCCACCACGTGGCCGCGGTCAGGGCCACGGACGAGAGGGTCAGGCCGACCCCGGCCCATGCCGAGTCCGCCCACATCAGATGTGCGCCGGACCCCGCCAGACCGACACCGGCCGTGCCGATCCACGGCGGCAGATGCGGCTTGGCACGGTGCAGGAGGTAGGCGCCGACCGCGGACGGCTTGGACGCGCCCTTGAGCTGTTCTTCGTGCTGCTGCTCGATGTCCTTCTCACCCATGGCCCTGACCCCTTTACTGCTGCGCCCAGTCCATGCGCGGACCCTGGGGGCGCCGCGCACGGTGCTTGACTCGGTTGATCTCCTCCTCGTACGCCTGCTGGAAAGCGGCGTACGTGGCGGCGGCGTTCTTCGCGGCGGCGGCGGCCGCGTCCGCGGACTTCGCGAGCTTCCGGGAGACGCGCCACGCGCGGGCCTTCGAGCCGCCGATACGGCCCTCGGGGTCCGGGACCGTGCCGAGCACGCCCTTGAGGATCTCCGCGCCCATGGCCACTTCGAAGCTGAGCGTCACCATGACGGCCCGCAGGTGGTTGCAGTAGTTGCGCACGTCCGCGGGGGAGGTGAACTCCGGCGGCGGGAGCAGGCTCTCCGGGTGACCGCCCCGGCCGCCCTGTGCGGGGACCGCGCCGCCGCCGGCACCCCCGCCGCCGCCGTTGTTGTTGGTCTTGCTCTGCGAGAGGTTCAGCGTGAAGGAGGGAGCGAAGGACGCCCCGAACTTCGCCGAGTCGTTCATCGTCTTGCCGCTGCTGGCGGCGTTGGTCGGTGTGCTCACCGGCTGCTCTCCGATCCGTGGCAGTGATGTGCTTCCGTTGTATTGCTGCGCTCTGTCAGGCAATGTAGAACATGACGTAGAGCAAGGCAAGACACGGTAGGACACTCGATGCCGAAAGGGTGAGAGCATGGCAGGGAACACCGGGTACGCGGACATTGCGGAGCACTTCCGCGGCCTGATCCGTAGCGGGGCGATGAACCCCGGGGACCGGATGCCGCCGATCCGGGAAGTGATGGAGACCTGGCACGTGTCCAGCGCGACCGCGAGCAGGGCATACAAGGTGCTCAAGGCAGAAGGACTGACGCGCGCCAGCACCGGCACGGGCACCGTGGTCGCGCGGCCGGCGAGCGACAACATCGCGGCCCGGGTCCGTAACCACGCGGCCACCGGCCGGGCACTCGCCAGCGGGGAGACCTCCCGGATTCTGGAAGTCGGCACGGTCGGTGCAGACGAGACCGTTGCCGCACGGCTGGAAGTCGAGCCGGGCACGCCCGTGCACGTCCGGCGCCGGATCGTGAGCCGGGACGGGGCGCCCGTCCACCTGTCGTCGTCGTACTACGCGGCGTTCGTGGTGGAAGCCACCCCCGAACTGACCCAGCCCGTTTCGACCGGAGCCTCCCGGGAGCTGGCCGCCGAACGCCTCGGAGTCGGTCAGGACCGGGTGTTGGAAGAGGTGACCTCCCGGCACGCCACGGAGCCGGAGAAAGAGGCTCTAGGCCTCACCGGGTCCGTGATCGTGACGCAGGTGGTGCGAACGGTGTTCCTCACGGACGGCCGGATCGTCGAAGTTGCGGTGAAGGTCTGCCACGGGTCCACGGTGTTGAAGTGGTCAACGCCCCTGAGCTGACCGTGACCCGGAACGCCTCTTGGTCAACCCCTCCGCCCCGAACGGCCCTCGGTCCAACCGGACCGGGGCCGTTCGCCTTTCCCAATCTTTCGTCAGTGCCGCGTGCGACCATCGGAAGTGAGACCGCGCCAGGAACCAGCAGGAAGGGGGGAACGTGCGAACCGTCCCCGTGCAAATCGTGTGCCGCTCATGTGCAGAGCCGTACCGGACCACCGTCCGCGGCGGGAACACCCGTTGCCCTCACTGCCGGACGTCCCGGCACGTGCGGGTGGAACAGGAGTGGGAAGGGCCGGTGACCCCGGAACTGTCCGGGGCCGCCTCCCGGGCCGTGAGCGTCGCCTCCCGGCCCGCCGTGTGGGTGGAGTGCCGCTGCGGCCACACGTGGCAGTCCCGGGCCCGGGACCGGATGACCGTCCGGTGCCCTGACTGCGGGACCGGGCAGCGCGTGCCCTACCGGACCCCCGGGAACACCGGCCCGTCCCCCGAGGGCTACCTCCCGCCGCCGCCCCCTCCCCGAGCCGCCAGGGTGCGCCCTGCGCCCGTGTGGGAGCCGGACGACGACCCCGACGACGAGCCGGAGCCGGACGAGCCGGAGCGCCCCTCCCTGGCCGCATGGATGCGCAACGGGGGCCGCGACGAACTCACCCGGGCACTCCCGCCCGGCAGTGCCCGCGGCGGACTGGCCGGCCTTCTGGCCGCCCTCGGGGGACGGCCCGCCGCCATGCCCGCGCCCGCGCGTCGAGCAGCTGCTCCCCGCCCTGCTCGTCCGCTCGTCCCCAATCCGCCGGCAGTGCTGCCGAGCCCGCCGACCGCCGCGGCCGGGGCCGCCGTGCAGCCGATCGACCCCCAGACGCTCCCGGAGCGCGAGCAACGGCGGCGGGACACCGTGGGCCAGATCGTCCGGTCCCTCGGTACCTCCCTGCTCGTCTGGTACAACCAGCCGCCGGGACGCTGCGAAGCACTGGACACCGGGCAGACGAGCGAGCGGCAACGGTGCCCGGGCACGGCGACGCACGCCGTGCGTTTCCGGCGGGACGTGACCGAAGTCGACGCCTACGCCTGCCCTGCGCACGCTCGTCCCCTGGCCGCGACCGCGGACCGCGCGCAGTACATCACTGCGACGATTTACCCGCTCCGGTAGTCGAGTTTTCCGCGCACCGCGCCAGACCAGCACGCGCACCGGAAATACCGCGTGTGCGCACACGCAGGAACGGCACCGCGCCAGCAACCAGCAAACCGGGAACGACCGCGGGTCGTCCGCGAAAACAGCGCGTTGTCACGGCCGACCGGCACCGGCCGGAGTAGCGTCTCCGGCACCCCCGCGGCCCCTGCTCACTCCCCCGAGAGCAGGGGCCCACTCGTCCCCGAGGGCGCCCTCGGTCCCGGCCGCGGTAGCCCGGTACGTCATCACGGGCCGCCGTACGTCAACAGGTTGACGTACGGCGGCCCCTCGGGGAGGCCCTGCTCGTCCCGGCCGGGACCGACCCGCAGATGGTTCCCCCAGGGAAGAGACCCCGAAGGATTCCCACGGGTATCGGCCCGTTTCCCCAGGGAACCGCGCCCCTTTCCCGCACGTATTGGGGCCGCGACCTGCGGAAACGGGAAACGGCCGCCTCCCAGCATCCGAGCCGCACGCCCTTTCCTGCACGTAATGCCGCCCTGACCTGCGGAAACGTCCGCATTTCCCCTGCGGTATCAACCCCGTTCCCCTCGGGTATCGGAGCCGATACGGCCACATAATGGCACCCTGACCTGCGGAAACGTCAGGTGTCGTACCCCGCTTGTATGGTCTGCCGCGTGAGCGATGACTCCCGTATGCGATGGACCCCGCCCGATCCCCAGCAGCTCCCGGAGTGGCGCGCGGAGTTGCTCGAACATCTCGACGCCGATTCCACGAAGGTCACGATGCGGGAGGCACTGCGCGCGGGCCGTTCCACGATCGTTCCCACGGTCCCCGGGATCGGAGCGTCCCAAGGGTCCGTGGGGGCCCTACTGCTCACGGCCTGCGAGCGGCGCCGGCTGGAGACAGCAGAGCTGTACTACGCCACCCCGGACATGACCGCGCTCGCCCTGGCCGCAGCGCACACCCCGCCCACCGAGCCGGTGACGCTCTCCCGCCTCCCCTCGGAGTCCGGATTCATCGTGTTCGGGGAACCGATCGGCGGATACACCGAGGACGCCGGCGCCGCCCTGGCCAACACGCCCTTCGGAACTCCCGGAGCCTCCGCGCAGATCACTACGCCGATCGTGGCCGCCTCTTGGTCGGTGTGGACCCCCAGGGAGGTCACCCTCGATCAGGGCGAGGTTCGTTGGCTGTACCGGGGCGCCGGATCGGCCGGCACCGTCCCGGCCGACTGGTCGGGGGTGTGGATCACCTTCTACAGCCCTCGGGGACTGTTCTCCGGCCTGCCGCCCGAGACCGTGATCGGGACCATGCGGGACGGCATGGTGATGACGGCCGGGATGATCGATGGCCTGCGGGAGGCGCAGGGGCCGCCCCTCGGGTGGGACAACGAGATGTTGCTCCGGGAGGGCGCCCCGTTCGACACGCCCGTGCCGGACACCACCGACCGGTGGGCGCACGTCCTCTACACCGCGTGGCAGCTCATGGCCCAGCAGGGGAAGAACCGGTGGGCCGAAGTCGACGAGATCCCCCGGGCCCGGGCCGGAGCCAAGCGCGACCGCCGCCAGGGCGTCACCGGCTCGTCCGCCGTCCGCGTCGTCCGCGTCCACTCCGCGCACCGTCCGACCCCGCAGGCAGCGCAGGACGACGCGCAGGCCAGCACCGGGCGCCGTGAGCCTCAGTGGTCCTGCCGGTGGCCCGTACGCCCCTACCGCCGGTCAACGTGCATGGACCCCCGCGCGCACGCCGAGGGCGGATGCACGCACGAGGACCGGATCGTCTCCGGCCACGTGAAGGGCCCCGAGGGGGCGCCGCTCCGGACCGGCGCCACGGTCCATCTGTGGGACCGACAGCCCACCGAAACGGCCCCTGACTAGGCACCTTCCCACTTTCCCGCGGCCCCTGCTCGATCGTCCCGAGCAGGGGCCGACCCATGCCCGGGACACCGGGGACCGGCTCGTCCGCCGGTCCCCTCGGGGACGCCTTCCCA